>NZ_JAVFHM010000189.1:0-591 GCF_041954005.1 Priestia sp. BR_2
TTATTTATCTTCTCCTTTTAAAGAAATGTAACCACAAATTACAATTTATTCCATACTTGATTCAAGAAATATCGCCAGCAAAAGCAATCATGTATTTCTGATTACGATATACTTAACAGTCAAATTAAAATAAATAGATGCATAATTGAATGAAGCCATTAATCTGTTTAAATAGAACATTTTTGTATATAATTCTGGAATCAATAAAAACCCCTCTCCTTTATTTATTTATGTTTAATCCTTAATTAAGGTTAATTCATTGGTTTGGGCTATTAAATCAATTTTCTTATTTCTCTTCTTTCAATGACATTTTATAATGCGATAGATTTTATAACTTGTAAAATCATTAAACTTTCTGTTCGAAATAATTATTAGTTTGGCACCTGTTATCTTAGATTCAATCTCCTTTTTATTGATTATTTTACCATTAATTATAATTAAAGGAATTTACTTTTCAAGGATTTGCACCTTAAGAAATATTTAAATAGAAAAAGAATCCTTTTGTAGCATTGTTGACACATTGTTTCTCAAAAAACAGAATCAATTTTTTCTCTAATCTAAGGTTGTTCCTTCTGATAAACCCTATTACGT
>NZ_JAVFHM010000190.1:0-1300 GCF_041954005.1 Priestia sp. BR_2
TGGGTAAAGTAAGAAAAGGGCTGTCTCTTAGGCAAGTTATTGACTAAGAGGCATTTTTTTGTGTTGGTATACCTATTTTTGTATAAAGCTTATCTCTTTTATGAAAATGGGCATCCTACATTAAAAGGATGGTGAAAGGCAGTGGCAATCGATAGAATCTGTACAATTGGACCTGCTAGTAATAAAAAAGATGTACTAGAGAGACTGTTGGGAAAAGGAATGACAATTGCTCGGCTGAATTTATCTCATGGGTCGCATGAAAGTCATAAAACAATTATAGCTACGTTAAGGTCTTTAAATTCCTCTGTTCAAATTTTAGGAGATTTACAAGGTCCTAAAATTAGACTTGGAGTGATAAAGTCAAAAGAAGTAGTGTTAAAAGAAGGCGCATCATTTATTTTATATACAGAGCAGATGGCAGGAAATGAAAAAGGAGCCAGCGTTGACTATAAGGGTATCGTGAAGGATGTTCAAACAGGAAGCAAAATCTTAATGAATGACGGTCAAGTAGAACTGGTTGTTGAAAGAGTAGAAGAAGATACACTTGTCACAAAGGTAAAAAAAGGCGGATCTATTTCGTCTCATAAAGGAGTAAATTTGCCAGGGGCTCGCGTCCGTTTGCCAGCCATTACTGAAAAAGATAAAAAAGACATCGTATTCTTATTGAAAGAAAAAGTAGATTTTCTTGCTTGTTCGTTCGTAAGAACCCCTAAACATTTAAAAGACATCAAAAATTTTATCTATTTAAAACATCTAAATGCACCAAAGCTGATTGCAAAAGTGGAAACAATGGAAGCTATAGAAAATTTCAAGAAAATATGTGAAGAAGGCGATGGAATTATGATTGCACGAGGAGATTTAGGAGTAGAGCTGCCTTATGAATGGATTCCTTTGCTCCAAAAAATATTAATTCATGAATGCCGGATGCAAAACAAGTATGTGATCACAGCGACACAAATGCTTCAATCAATGGTGAGCAGCGCAATTCCTACAAGGGCTGAGGTGACAGATGTGTTTCAGGCAGTACTTGATGGCACGAATGCAGTGATGCTTTCTGCTGAAACTGCTGCTGGAAAATATCCGATTGAAAGCATGGAAGCGCTTTATAAAATATCGCATTTTGCTGAAACTCTTCAAAATAAGAACGTAGCGAGTCTCTCAAAGATTTTGGCAATGTTAAAGAGCTCGAGATAAAAAGTACAGCAAGTAGATATGTAAGTTTAAAAAATATATTTAAATTAAAAAAAGTGGCAAGGCTTTCTATTCTCCAAGTACAATTTAAATAATGAATGCTTTACGT
>NZ_JAVFHM010000191.1:0-847 GCF_041954005.1 Priestia sp. BR_2
TTGGGCAGAGCTTTGCATGTATTGTTGAAGTTCTGGATAACCGGAGTATCCTAAAAAAGTAGAAAAGCGCACGTTTCATTCATATGCTAGTTTTTTAAAATATAGTATCTTTAGGGAAGGAATGAGTATTTTATCTATACTCTAAATAATTTAAAAATTGTTTGCTAGCAAGAGATAAAGTTTGATTTTCCCTGTATGCTAACCCAATTTTTCGGTAAGCAGGTACTTCCAATTCTTTTGTGATAACGTCGTAAGAAATGCGTTGTAAAACTAATTGCGGTAAAATACTAATACCTAAACCACTCTCTACCATAGCCATAATGGCATAGTCATCCCATGTCGTAAAATTGATTTTGGGACAAATATTCCACTTTTTCAGCAGTTTAGCCACATCAGAATTCCCTTCTTTTTCTAACAAGATAAAAGATGACCCAGAAAGTTCAGCAATTGGAATTTTTTCGAGATCTGCAAGAGGATGCCTTTTAGGAAATACAGCAATTAGGTTATCTTGTTCTATAAATGTTGTTTCCAATTCTGGAAGAGTAGGAAGTCGTAAAAAACCAAAATCCACACGCCCTTCTAAAATCCACTTTTCTATTTCGTGGTAATCACCTAAAAGTAATTCAAAATCAATATTAGGATAATCAGTTTTAAATTGCTTTATTATTTTTGGAAGCCAATGCGTGGCTACGCTAGAGAAAGTGCCAATCCGAACCACTCCCGATTGTAACCCGTTAATTTCTTCTATCTGATGTTGTAAGTTTTGATATTCTTCAAATAGTCTTTTAGCAGCTGGAAATAAATTTAATCCGTCTGAAGTTAACCGCAAACCAGATCGGCCTCGTTC